>NZ_JAOXMC010000496.1:0-241 GCF_026343815.1 Pseudomonas sp. BJa3
GGCGTAAAAGCTGTCGGGGTCATCATAGATGCCGAAGTCGTTATTCACGCATTTGATCTGGATGAACGTGTCGGTGCCCTTCCACGCAACGGGCGGATTCCTTAGGTCGTCGATCCCGACGCCGAATCCGATGACCTCGCGAGTCTCGGGAGGCAGTGTGGCGTGCAACCCCGACAGATAAGCGAGATCGAGAATCACACCTTCCAAAGCGATCCACCGACCTTGGTGAAGTACTTCGGCC
>NZ_JAOXMC010000497.1:0-241 GCF_026343815.1 Pseudomonas sp. BJa3
GCCGTCCAGCGTGCGCGCTCGCGTCAGGCTCAAGCCAAGCCCGATAAACGTGGAGAGCACAACGACCCACACGAAGGGCTCATGCAGGCTGACCTGCTTGGCCCATGGCACGTTCTGGGCGAACCAGGACGATGCCGGGCCCGCAATGGCATGGGACAGACCGACAGCGCCGAACGCGATGCCCAGGATGACCATGAGGTCGGTCAACGTCGTCACCCGTTCATGCTGCTTCTGATAGCTG
>NZ_JAOXMC010000498.1:0-241 GCF_026343815.1 Pseudomonas sp. BJa3
GGCTGACGTCGAGCACGGCCTGGGGCGCCTGGTTGCGCCATTGGCGGACGAAGGCGCTGGTGGCCAGGGTGGCGCTGTCGGTGACCAGGCGCTCGAAGCCGTTCTCGGCCATGTAGGCGAGGCCGAACTCGGCGGGCATGGCCGGGTTCATCAGGGAGATGGCAGCGCCGAGGCTGGTGAGGGCGAGGTAGTGGAGCATGGGCATGAGCCCGTCCTCAACGCTGACGGCCACCACGTCGCC
>NZ_JAOXMC010000499.1:0-241 GCF_026343815.1 Pseudomonas sp. BJa3
GATATGCCCGACATTGCTGTTGAAGTACGCCGTCTCCTGCGGCCCGATGCTCACCGCTTCGCCGGTCTCGAACTCGATCCGCACCCGGCCGCTGAGCACCAGGGCGAATTCCTGGCCGGGGTGGCGGATGAATTCGTCAAACTGCTGCCGCTCGCGGGCAATGATCCGCGCATACATCGGCGTCATCAGTCGCTCGGGAAAGGCCCCGGCAATCGGATGGTAGTCATAGGTACCGGTGCTG
>NZ_JAOXMC010000500.1:0-241 GCF_026343815.1 Pseudomonas sp. BJa3
GCCCCAGCGGATCACGTAGTCGCCGTCGCGCGACAGTGTGCGCAGGCGGTGCGCGACGGTCTGCAGCACGTGGTCGCCGGCCTGGTGGCCGTGGCCGTCGTTGATCGATTTGAAGTGGTCGATGTCGAGCAGCACGAACGCCAGCACGTCCGCGCCGTTGGCGAACTTGGGCATGCGCTGGTAATAGGCGATGTCCGCAGGCAGCTGGCGGGTCAGGTAGCGCCGGTTGTGCAGGCTGGTC
>NZ_JAOXMC010000501.1:0-241 GCF_026343815.1 Pseudomonas sp. BJa3
GCCCGCGCTGTCCGCGGATGCCGCAGCGGCCTTGTAGGCTTCGCGGAACGGCACACCGGCCACGGCTGCTTCCACGGCCACGTCCGTGGCGTACATGCCCGAATCGATCGCCGCACGCAGGCGGTCTTCGCGCCACTCCAGGTTCGCGAGCAGCGCGGGCAGCAGTTCGAGCGCCGGCAAGCCGCGGCCGAAACCGTGAAAGATCGCGCCCTTGCTGGCCTGCAGGTCGCGGTGATAGCCG
>NZ_JAOXMC010000502.1:0-241 GCF_026343815.1 Pseudomonas sp. BJa3
CTTCCATGGCATCTCGGGCTGGCCTGCGCTTCCCGTCGTGGAGAAGCAACTGTGGGCGCTGGCAGACGCCCACCTGCGCGAGGTACCCGACGGCCGCCTGGCCGACTACACGCAGGCGCAAATGGATTTCGGCGCGACGCTGTGCACGCGGGCGAAGCCGGCCTGTGCCGTATGCCCGCTGCAGGACGACTGCGTCGCGCGTCGCGAGGGCCTCACCGGGGTACTGCCCACGCCGAAACCG
>NZ_JAOXMC010000503.1:0-240 GCF_026343815.1 Pseudomonas sp. BJa3
CGGATACTTGCCGATCGGTGCCTTGCCAATCGGAGCCGTTTCCGCAACCGGCTTCGGGTGGTGGAGGTCTGCCGCGCTGACAGCAGCCATGAAACCGAATGTCGCAACTCCAGCAACCAGGAACTTCAGCATCGTGATCTCCAAGATGGGTAGCGTCAATATGAACAGATTACCCTCTAACGGCGATGGCGTAATTAACGCTCTCGCAAAGCTGGTGCTCGCGCGGTCGTTTCCTTGCCG
>NZ_JAOXMC010000504.1:0-240 GCF_026343815.1 Pseudomonas sp. BJa3
GTGCGCACGGTCGCCACCACGGTCTGGTCGGCCGGGGTTTCGACGGTGATGATCGCATTGCCCGCGTAGATCGGGCGTTTGAAGGTGTACGGGCCTTCCACGGCCATCAGGTCGGAGACCTGGTTTACGCCGAGCAGGGCGGCCACGCAGGGCAGCAGGTCCTTGCCGAACGTGGTCGACGGCGCGAACACGTGCGTGTAGCCAGCCGCGAGCGCGGCGATCTGCGGCGCCAACACTTGC
>NZ_JAOXMC010000505.1:0-240 GCF_026343815.1 Pseudomonas sp. BJa3
ACGCCGCAGTCGGTCACCGTCATGACCCGCAAGATGCTCGACGACCCGAACCTCAACACCCTGGAACAGGTGCTCGACAAAACTCCCGGCATCACCGTCTACGACTCGCCCCTGGGCGGCAAGTACTTCTACTCCCGTGGCTTCAACCTCGACGGCCAGTACCAGTACGACGGCGTACCGCGGGACGTGGGCGGCAACTATGTGCAGGCCAACAGCTTCTCCAGCGACATGGCCTTCTAC
>NZ_JAOXMC010000050.1:0-571 GCF_026343815.1 Pseudomonas sp. BJa3
ATGGTGGGCACTCTAAGGAGACTGCCGGTGACAAACCGGAGGAAGGTGGGGATGACGTCAAGTCATCATGGCCCTTACGGCCTGGGCTACACACGTGCTACAATGGTCGGTACAGAGGGTTGCCAAGCCGCGAGGTGGAGCTAATCTCACAAAACCGATCGTAGTCCGGATCGCAGTCTGCAACTCGACTGCGTGAAGTCGGAATCGCTAGTAATCGCAAATCAGAATGTTGCGGTGAATACGTTCCCGGGCCTTGTACACACCGCCCGTCACACCATGGGAGTGGGTTGCACCAGAAGTAGCTAGTCTAACCTTCGGGAGGACGGTTACCACGGTGTGATTCATGACTGGGGTGAAGTCGTAACAAGGTAGCCGTAGGGGAACCTGCGGCTGGATCACCTCCTTAATCGAAGACATCAGCCTGCTGATGAGCTCCCACACGAATTGCTTGATTCATTGTGTAAAGACGATGCTGTAACGCGACCCTGTTATAGGTCTGTAGCTCAGTTGGTTAGAGCGCACCCCTGATAAGGGTGAGGTCGGCAGTTCAAATCTGCCCAGACCTACCAAT
>NZ_JAOXMC010000506.1:0-240 GCF_026343815.1 Pseudomonas sp. BJa3
CGGCGTGTTGGCCAGCGGGCTGATCGGTGCCTACTTGTGCTGCTTTTCTGGGGGCAGGGGGGTGGGTGCGGTCGTGGCGACCTGGGTGTATGGGCTGTGGGGCTGGGTGGCGGTGTGCGGGCTGGGGGCGGGGATAAGCGCGGTTGCCTTGGGCTACTGGGGGTACCTGCGGTGGGGCGAGACGGCGCGGGGCAAGCCCGCTCCAGAAGGAACGGGCTTGCCTGCGGATCAGAACTTGTA
>NZ_JAOXMC010000507.1:0-240 GCF_026343815.1 Pseudomonas sp. BJa3
GCAACCGCCATGGCTTGGTGGCCGGCGCCACCGGCACCGGCAAGACGGTGACCCTGATGACGCTTGCCGAAGGCTTCTCGCGGATGGGCGTGCCCGTGTTCATGGCCGACGTGAAGGGCGACGTGGCCGGCCTGGCCACCGCCGGCGACGGCAGCGAAAAGGTGCTTCAGCGCGCGAAGGACATCGGCATCGCCGACTACGCACCGGGCGGGAATCCGGTGATCTTCTGGGACCTGTACG
>NZ_JAOXMC010000508.1:0-240 GCF_026343815.1 Pseudomonas sp. BJa3
GACGGAAGGCCCGGAAGGCGATGAGCCCACGCTCGGCGAGGCCCTCCTGCGCGAACCCCCGCCGATGCCCGCGGCCGCGCGCGAGCCGGGCGAGCGCGAAGAGGGCGCACGATCCACCCGCGCCGCGGTGGACGTCGATCCCGGTATCTTCCGCGCCTATGACATCCGCGGCATCGTCGGCAAGACGCTGAGCATCGAAGTGGCCGAGTTGATCGGCCTGGCGATCGGCTCGGTGATGCG
>NZ_JAOXMC010000509.1:0-240 GCF_026343815.1 Pseudomonas sp. BJa3
GCCTTGAACGCCGGACGGCCTTCCGTCAACGTGCCGGTCTTGTCGACGATCAGCGTGTCGACCTTGCGCAGCGTCTCGATGGCTTCCGCATCGCGGAACAACACGCCGGCCTGGGCCGCGCGACCGCTGGCCACCATGACCGACATCGGCGTCGCCAGGCCCAGCGCGCAAGGGCAGGCGATGATCAGCACGGAGACGGCGTTGAGCACGCCATGCGTCCACGATGGTGGCGGGCCGAAG
>NZ_JAOXMC010000510.1:0-240 GCF_026343815.1 Pseudomonas sp. BJa3
AGATGCCAAAAATGGTTTACAAAAGCTTTCACAAGTGATGATTGATAAGATCATGACGGTAAGATGCGAAAAGGTTAGCCCAGCTTTCGGTTCTATTCATGCAGATAAAATGGTAGAAATTGAACGCTGTTTGGCTGTGTTTTTGGGAATAGTAAAATGAAAATAGTGAAGACATTTTTGTCTTGACAAATATTCGTTTATAAACGAATATACATCATGTTTGAAATACGTCACTACCTT
>NZ_JAOXMC010000511.1:0-240 GCF_026343815.1 Pseudomonas sp. BJa3
CGGATCGAAACGGGCTTCGAACAGCTCCACCAGCAAGCGGGCGAGCAACGGGTAGCGGTTGAGCGTTTCTTCGACGTAGCTCTGCGAGAACGGCACGCCGGTCTGCAGCAAGTACTTGCAGTAACCGCGCAGCAGCGCGACCTGGCGCCACGCCAGGCCGGCGCCCAGGACCAGCTTGTTGAAGCCGTCGTTCTCCGCATCGCCGCGCCAGATGCAGGCGAACGCCTCCTCGAAGGCCGG
>NZ_JAOXMC010000512.1:0-239 GCF_026343815.1 Pseudomonas sp. BJa3
AACACACACTGTGTAAGTCAAAGTCAAAGTCAAAGTCAAAGTCAAAGTCAAAGTCAAAGTCAAAGTCAAAGTCAAAGACAATCGGCATCGGTTTTTATAGTGGTAAGTGCATTCATTTACGATGTCGACGCACAGTCACCTTTTCGCCTTTACGGCGAGTTCCTTAATGAGATGGTCACCCCGGCACCCTGCGAGGCGTACGCTTTCGCAGGGTGTTTTTCTTCGGAGACCGTCATCAT
>NZ_JAOXMC010000513.1:0-239 GCF_026343815.1 Pseudomonas sp. BJa3
AATCTGGCGCGCGTCCCCGATCGGCCGGTCTCGCGCGCTGCGCTGCTCCGCGCGGTGTGGCGGATCGACTTCGACCCCGGCACCAACCGCGTCGAGGTCCATATGTCGCGGCTGCGCGCCAAGGTCGACCGCGGCTTCGACTGGCCGATGCTGTCGACGGTAAAGGGCCTCGGCTACGCGCTGCGCTCGCGGCCGGAGCGTTGAGGAGCGATCCTCCCCCGCAGGGGGAAGGATCGCTT
>NZ_JAOXMC010000514.1:0-239 GCF_026343815.1 Pseudomonas sp. BJa3
AAAAAAACTTCTGCGCTCCCCCCTATCAAGTGCCGAAAGAGGATTCATACGCTTACCTGAAGTAATAACCATTGCCGTTCCAGCAGAATTTGCTATTTTCCCAGCATCTAATTTGGTTTTCATTCCCCCACGAGAAAGCTCTGAAGCAGCTCCATCTGCCATTTTTTCGATATCACTCGTGATTGATGCAACAAAAGGTATAAATTCAGCCGTGGGATCACGATGGTGAGATTTCGTAT
>NZ_JAOXMC010000515.1:0-239 GCF_026343815.1 Pseudomonas sp. BJa3
CGCTTGCCATGATCGCGCTCGGTGGTATCGCTCTCGTAGGTGCCATCACCTATTTCCGCAAGTGGACCTACGTGTGGACCGAGTGGCTGACCACGGTCGACCACAAGAAGATCGGCGTGATGTACATCATCGTCGCGAGGGTCATGCTGCTGCGCGGCTTCGCCGACGCCATCATGATGCGTACCCAGCTGGCTGCCGCCACCGGGGGCTCCGAAGGCTACCTGCCGCCTGACCACTAT
>NZ_JAOXMC010000051.1:0-506 GCF_026343815.1 Pseudomonas sp. BJa3
GATAACGGTGTGCCGTTTGCCAGTAAGGGGCGTGCGGGACTTTCTCAGCTGTCGATCTGGTGGCTGCGTCTAGGCATCATTCCCGAGCGCATTGCACCTGGTCGGCCTGAACAAAATGGCCGCCACGAGCGCATGCATCGAACGCTCAAAAGCACGCTCCCATCGCCGCCGGCAGTGGCCTGGGAGGCTCAACAACGGCACTTTGATCGCTTTCGGCAGCACTACAATCACGAGCGCTTGCATGAAGCGCTGAAGCAGAAAACACCGGCGTCTTGCTACCAGCCATCTCCACGCCCATTCCCTGAAAAGCTCCCCGAAATGACCTATCCCAGTCATATCGAGAGCTTGCCGGCTGATAGCTCCGGCATCATCAATCGCCGGGGCTTGAGGATCTACGTAGGTTATGTGCTCAAGCACCAGACCATTGGACTGGAGCAGGTTGGGGATGGCGTCTGGGATGTTATTTTCGGTCCCATCATCCTTGGCAGAGTCGATGTGCGGGATGC
>NZ_JAOXMC010000516.1:0-239 GCF_026343815.1 Pseudomonas sp. BJa3
GGCCGGCGTGCGCGTACTCGATCTGACGCGCGTGTTGGCGGGCCCGTGGTGCACGCAGGTGCTCGCCGACCTCGGCGCCGACGTCATCAAGGTGGAGCGCCCCGGCACCGGCGACGATACGCGCGGCTGGGGGCCGCCGTTCCTGCGCGATGCGTCGGGCAACGAAACGGGCGAGTCCGCCTACTACCTCTGCGCGAACCGCAACAAGCGTTCGCTGACGGTGGATCTGTCGAGTGCCG
>NZ_JAOXMC010000517.1:0-239 GCF_026343815.1 Pseudomonas sp. BJa3
GAGGGCGCCAGCCGCTTCGTCCAGCGCGCCTGGACCCTGTTTGATGCGTACGATCCCGCCTTCGCCGGCGAAGACAAGGCCAACGCCGATCTGCTGCGCGAGACGCACAAGGCCATCAAGGCCGTGTCCGAAGGGGTCGAGGGCTTCCGTTTCAACTCGGCCATCGCCAAGCTCTACGCCTTCGTCGCCACCATCCGCGACGCAGCCCAGGCGGGCGGCGAGGCCAGACGTCAGGCCCT
>NZ_JAOXMC010000518.1:0-239 GCF_026343815.1 Pseudomonas sp. BJa3
GGGTGACCGACAGCGCCGAGTTCGTCGTGCTCTTGAAGGGCGGCGACGTCGCTGCACGGATCGACGCCCTGCGCGCGGCGGCGCATCAGGCCGGACAGCGACAAGGGCTGGTGCTGCTGGTCGGTGCCGCCGCCTCGACCTCGGCGGACGACGCGTTGCTGCAGGTCTACCTGCGCGCTGAAGAAGACCTCAGCGACCAGAAGGACGCGCTTGCCGCGGGTCGTCAGGCGGCCTGAGGG
>NZ_JAOXMC010000519.1:0-239 GCF_026343815.1 Pseudomonas sp. BJa3
GCCCGGCGCAGCCCGGCTGCCTGGGCAATATGTTGCCGAATCCGTTCTGGGACATCGGCTAGGATCACGAAGTAGCCCAGCCGCTGGAACATCTTCAGGTGAATGAGCACAGCCAACTGAGTGGTTGGCTGGGTCGCCATGCTACGTGCGAGGCGCACTTCGCCGCCGCTGGGCGTGTAAATCTCGTCCAGTTCCTTGGCCGTGGGATCAGGTTTCAGGCGCGGATACGCGGTCTCGTG
>NZ_JAOXMC010000520.1:0-239 GCF_026343815.1 Pseudomonas sp. BJa3
GGAGAAGGTCCTCACCCGGCTGCGCGAGCGGATCGCCAAGGTGCCCGGCGCGGCGCTCTATCTCAACGCCGGCCAGGACGTGCGCCTGGGCGGCCGCGACAGCAACGCGCAGTACGAATTCACCCTGCGCAGCGACGACCTGACCATGCTCCGCGAATGGGCGCCGATGGTCGTGGCGGCGATGCGCAAGCTGCCGCAGCTGGTGGACGTCAACAGCGACTCCCAGGACAAGGGCGTGC
>NZ_JAOXMC010000521.1:0-239 GCF_026343815.1 Pseudomonas sp. BJa3
AAGCCGGGGTGCCGGTTACCCGGCCGTGGGTCCGCGGGTCCGGGGGCGTGGGCGGCGGCGGGGCGGGGGGGGGGCTGGGGGGGGGGGGGGGGCGGGGGGGGGGGGGGGGGGGGGGGGGGGGGGGGTGGGGGGTGGGGGGGGGGGGGGGTGGGGGGGGGGGGGGGGGGCGGCGGGGGGGGGGGGGGCAGGGGGGGGCGGGCGGGGGGAAGGGCGGGAGGGAGGCGGCGACGCGGCGGGAG
>NZ_JAOXMC010000522.1:0-239 GCF_026343815.1 Pseudomonas sp. BJa3
TGTTGATTCTTACGTTTTGGCTTTTGAGATTGCTGCTCTTGCTGCTTTTCGTGATGGAGCAAAGAAAGCTGGTGCGCAGCTTCTTGAACCCATTATGAAGGTAGAGGTTGTAACTCCGGAAGAGTATGTTGGCGATGTTATTGGCGATCTAAATTCTAGTCGTGGACAGATTTCAGGAACTGAGGCGCGTGGTATTGCCACAGTTGTGAATGCAATGGTTCCTTTGGCAAATATGTTTG
>NZ_JAOXMC010000523.1:0-238 GCF_026343815.1 Pseudomonas sp. BJa3
GCCAGGGATCCGTCCAGAGACCCCGGCGGATAGGCGACTTGCTGTTCGTAGATCGGGGATCCCGACACCAATGGCCTTGCCCATCTTGCCGAACGAAGCGCCAACCTTGTCTGCGCCGGCGGTGGCGTCCCTCTCCATGGCGCCGACGGCTTGTTTCACGTCGGTCTCGGAATCGCGCAGATCCTGCTTCAGCTTGTCGCGTGTGGCGCGCAGCTCCCATGAGGCGCTGCCGACGATG
>NZ_JAOXMC010000524.1:0-238 GCF_026343815.1 Pseudomonas sp. BJa3
CCATTATCTGACTTTAGTCAGACGATTGGGCGGGGTCAATCAGGACCCCCTGTCGATCAGCCGGCTTCAAGACCCAGGGCGTCGCGCTCGTCCGCGCTGAGCGGATATGCGGTGCGCAGCGGCTGTCCGGCCGGCGTGAAGAATAAACTGGGCGTCTGCTGGCGGAGCTTGGCCCCCAGGATGCCCGCGGCGATCCGCGCCCCGCCCAGCACGAAGGCAAGCGGCGTGCCCCGTACCT
>NZ_JAOXMC010000525.1:0-238 GCF_026343815.1 Pseudomonas sp. BJa3
CGAAACCCCCATTGTCACTCACACTTTTGGCCTGTCCCAGTGGACCGAAGCTGTTGACGCCGTGCGCGGTCACGTCGGTGTCAAGATCGCTATCGATCCCCGCCGTTAAGTCGCACCCCGTCACGCAGCGACTGCCGCCTCACAATCTCACCGAGAGGACCCCAGCATCCGGGTTGCCGAATCGGTGCGCTGTCATCGAGACCGACTGCTCTCGCAGGAAAGGTAGAAGTTCAACCTG
>NZ_JAOXMC010000052.1:0-483 GCF_026343815.1 Pseudomonas sp. BJa3
AGAAAGCAAGATTGACCAGCTATATCAAGACCTTTTTACCAGGCGGCTCCACATTCACCCTCGAGATGCAACGGGATGATGGTGCTTTTACCCCTCTCACCTTAGAGGAAACAGAACAGCTTACTGAACCCCTTTGGGTGGAGCGAAAATTTGTCAGTCACGACCAAACAGCAAAGCAAGCGCGCTTGAAACTGACACTGACCGGTGGACCTTGCGCACGGTCAATGCTGCGTGATTTTGGTGCGGGTATTTTGTGACATCCCCTCGCTTTGAGAGATGGAATTTGGGGGAAAGATGGAATTTGGGGGAAAGATGGGATTTTAGACTGCTTGAGAGACTTGGAGAATAAGAAATGACAAAAACCAAAAAGCTTGCAATGGAATTGCCTAAAGAAGGGCGTTTTATCAGTTCTGAATTTCCCATTTTGAGTGAGAACTTGACAAAACTTGATCAAGCCATAATGGAAGTTGAGGAAAAGCTAGA
>NZ_JAOXMC010000526.1:0-238 GCF_026343815.1 Pseudomonas sp. BJa3
GCAGTCTGTGTCGTCGTAGGCGCCGGGCGTGGTGGCCAGCACCTTCAGTACGCCGACGACCTGGTCACGGAACCGCAAGGGCGCCACCAGCATCGAGCGCAGGCCCACGCGGCGGCACGCATCGCGGTTGACGCGCGGATCCTCTTCGCTGTCGTCGCACCTCAATAGCCTCGCCTCGCCGATGCAGCGCCCCGACAGGCTGCCTTCGACCGGCAACGTGAGCCCGACCTGGCTTTGT
>NZ_JAOXMC010000527.1:0-238 GCF_026343815.1 Pseudomonas sp. BJa3
CAGGCGAAATGAGTTATCATCTGCGTCTTGGTGAGAATAACCGTATTTATTGGGATTTTATTGAAAACGAAAAACAATATAGTGTTGATTCTGAACCAGAAAGCAATTTTGGGCGCCGTATGTTTGCTAAAATAATAAGTTGGTTACCTATTGAATCACAATTGTAGATTTTATAAACTATAATAAGAAGATTATTTTAATTTTTCTTTTCATTTTTTTTGTCGCATGGCATAATTTT
>NZ_JAOXMC010000528.1:0-238 GCF_026343815.1 Pseudomonas sp. BJa3
GAGAAGCCGCCGGAACGGAACTCAAGACCGACCGAATCCAGTTGCGGCGCAGGCAGGCGCTGGGTGTTGTTCTCGAGGTTGATCTCGTCGCGCTTGGTCTTCGACCAGCTGACATCGGCGACCAGGCGCACCGCGCCGACATTGAACTCGTTGTTCCAACCGAACGCGTTGATCTCGTCTTCGCGGTAGTTGTACATGCCGCGCACCAGCGGATACACATTGTTGGCGGTGCCGCCGG
>NZ_JAOXMC010000529.1:0-238 GCF_026343815.1 Pseudomonas sp. BJa3
TTTCGAGCTGCCGGCCCTGGTCGCGGGGGGGGGGGCGGGGGGGGGCGGCCGCGCGGGGGCGCGGGGGGGGGGGCGGGGCGGCGGGGGGGGGGGGGGGGGGGGGGGGGGGGGGGGGGGGGGGGGGCGCGGGGGCGGGGGGGGGGGGGGCGGCGCCCGCGGGGACGGCGCCCGCCCCCAGCCACAACCGCGCCCCCCCCCCCCCCGGGCCCACCCGCCGGCGCCCCGCGCACGGCGGGGG
>NZ_JAOXMC010000530.1:0-238 GCF_026343815.1 Pseudomonas sp. BJa3
GGACCGAGCGTGAAATCGAGCAGCAGCCCAATGCAAATCGCCGCCAGCAGCAGGGCGATGAGCCCTGCCCGGCGGCGCAGGATGTGCCGGTAGGCGGCGACCGCGGTTGCGGCTTCCGCCATTACTGCAGCAGGTGCAGGCGGCTCTTGGCCGTGTTGGCGGCCGGCGTGGTCGGGTAGTCGCGGACGATGCGCTGCAACGTGGTCTTGGCGCCGGCGCGGTTGTTCATCTCGATCTG
>NZ_JAOXMC010000531.1:0-237 GCF_026343815.1 Pseudomonas sp. BJa3
GCCGATGACGAAGACCGTCGCGCGATCCTCGACTGGGCCGAAGACCACGCCGATGGCCTGAACATCCTCGTCAACAACGCCGGCGGCAACGTCACCCGCGCCGCGGTGGACTACACCGAAGACGAGTGGCGCGGGATCTTCGAGACCAACCTGTTTTCCGCCTTCGAACTCTCGCGTTACGCGCGCCCGCTGCTCACGCGGCACGCGGCCTCCAGCATCGTCAACGTCGGCAGCGTG
>NZ_JAOXMC010000532.1:0-237 GCF_026343815.1 Pseudomonas sp. BJa3
CTGGCGGTGAACACCGCGCGTCCGGTGAGCGGGCGCTCAACGGGAGTTTCGGTTTCGACGGTCAGCGGTGTGGGCGGCGTCGGCGGGGCCGCCGGCGCGTTGACCGGTGCTGGATCGGCGATGCCGAGCTCCGTTGCGATTTCGCCCAGGGGCGTCCACTGCGGCATGCCCTCGCGCCAGGCCAGCGAGGCGCGCGTGAGTGCGCCGGAGCGGTAGAGGCGGGCGATGGCATCCGCG
>NZ_JAOXMC010000533.1:0-237 GCF_026343815.1 Pseudomonas sp. BJa3
CTGGTCAAGATCGGTACGGCGATGGCCCAGGCCAGCACCAGGCCGAAAAGCTGCGCCAGACCGACCGTCAGGCCGATCAGATGCCCGGCACCCAGCAGGGCGAACTGCATGCCGAAGCCCATGCCCGTGGCCCCGCCGCCCAGCGCGGCGGGCAGCTTGAAGAACTTGGCCGCCTCGCCTGCAAAGACCCGACCCGCGACCAGCAGGGCGTAGCCGGCCGAGACCACGGCGCCGGCG
>NZ_JAOXMC010000534.1:0-237 GCF_026343815.1 Pseudomonas sp. BJa3
GTTTGTTATGCGTCGAATGGGTCAGGCATTATGCGATACCACTGATGGCGAACTGAGTGGGCAGGCGACACCGATAGGATGCTTACCATTGCAGATAAAGCACCGCATCTCACTAAGCACCTGAGGATGGGTAGTGATCGTCTGCGTAGGATTACCCTCGCTCAATGCATCCCGGAACGCGACCGCTACAACCTTCCCGCCCAAAGCTTCCATATGGGCATGTACTGGCGGCTCCTT
>NZ_JAOXMC010000535.1:0-237 GCF_026343815.1 Pseudomonas sp. BJa3
GAGGCGGCGTGGCGCGGCTGCCCAACACCCTGTTCATGGCGGTCCAAGGCTGGGACAGTCCGCAGCAGCTGATCACCCTGGATCTGACAGGCGTCATGGTGTCGGCCGGCTCGGCCTGTTCGTCGGGCAAGGTCAAGCCGTCCAAGACCATCAGCGCCATGGGCCTGAATGCGCTGGCGACCGGGGGCGTGCGCGTCTCTGGCGGCTGGGGCACGGTCGAGAGCGACTGGGTGCGGT
>NZ_JAOXMC010000053.1:0-470 GCF_026343815.1 Pseudomonas sp. BJa3
CTGACCCGCGTCTGCTCCGAAGTTTTCGGTTCGGCCGTCGTTGAGTTCGACAAGATCGACTCGGCTCCGGAAGAAAAAGCTCGCGGTATCACCATCAACACCGCGCACGTCGAGTACAACTCGAACATTCGTCACTACGCTCACGTTGACTGCCCAGGTCACGCTGACTACGTGAAGAACATGATCACCGGTGCTGCCCAGATGGACGGCGCGATCCTGGTTTGCTCGGCCGCCGATGGTCCGATGCCACAAACCCGTGAGCACATCCTGCTGTCCCGTCAGGTTGGCGTTCCGTACATCGTGGTCTTCCTGAACAAGGCTGACCTGGTAGACGACGCTGAGCTGCTGGAACTGGTCGAGATGGAAGTTCGCGACCTGCTGTCCACCTACGACTTCCCAGGCGACGACACCCCGATCATCATCGGTTCGGCTCGTATGGCGCTGGAAGGCAAAGACGACAACGAAATGGG
>NZ_JAOXMC010000536.1:0-237 GCF_026343815.1 Pseudomonas sp. BJa3
GATCAGGCCGTCGAGGATTGCCAGGGTCAGCGGCAGGCGGATGCCGATGCGAGTGCCCATGCCGGGCGCCGAGTCGATGTCGATGCGCCCGCCCATGGCACCGATGTTGCGCTTCACCACGTCCATGCCGACGCCGCGTCCGGACAGCTCGGTGACCGTCTCGGCGGTGGAGAAGCCGGGCATGAACACCAGTTGCCAGACCTCGGCGTCGCTCATCCCGTCATGCACCGGCAGGTT
>NZ_JAOXMC010000537.1:0-237 GCF_026343815.1 Pseudomonas sp. BJa3
TGACCAGCCTTGGCATCAGAAAAGCTTTTTAAAACCCGAATGCGATAAAGCGTTGTTATTTTTTGTGTAATTTTATCTTTCAATTGTTTTATTTCATTGGTTAATTTGTATTTTTTAGACATCATAAGACCCCTCACAATCTCTATTGTGAAATAATTTGCATGGAAAATGTTAGAAAGAGGAAATGACCGCCGCACCTTAAAGGTTTAAAAAGGCTTTATTACGGAGCCAGAAGAT
>NZ_JAOXMC010000538.1:0-237 GCF_026343815.1 Pseudomonas sp. BJa3
ATTAAAAGTCAGTTGCTCTACCAGCTGAGCTACGCGCTCCCACACAAGCCAAATCGCTTGCAGAAAGTGAATGAAACATACGGTCGACTTTTCATTTGGTCAACACCTTTCGAAAAAAAATATTATATTTTGTTTAGTTATTAATACTTTTCTGTTTTTCCTATTCATCATCATTATAATGTATAACTTTTTTTTCTGCTAAATTTGAATAAAAAAAATTAAAAATCAAGAATGATT
>NZ_JAOXMC010000539.1:0-237 GCF_026343815.1 Pseudomonas sp. BJa3
GCATCGCCTGCAAGGTTTCGTTGGGTTTGTCGAAGCTGCCGTCCTTGAGCGCCCGCCCGTTCAGGTTGCGTTGCTTGACCTCATCCTGGGCCAGCAGCAGCTGGCGCCGTAGCCCTGCCTGTTCGAGCAGCAGCAAGGCCGCGCTGGTGCGCAGGTCTGCGCGGTCTAACCACTGGAGGCGCTGCTCGGCGTCCAGCGCCAACCAGTCTTCGACCGTCGTCTCTTTGATTGGTAGCT
>NZ_JAOXMC010000540.1:0-237 GCF_026343815.1 Pseudomonas sp. BJa3
CCGATATCCGCCGGGGAGTGTTCGACCACCTGGGGTTGCTGCATCCGGGGTTCTTCGAGGACAACCGTAGTTCGGAGATCCAGTCGCTGCTGACTGCAGACACCACTTTGCTGCAGTCCGTCATCGGCTCGTCGCTGTCGCTGTTCCTGCGCTATGCGCTGATGGTGGTCGGCGGTGTGATTCTGCTGTTCGTCACTAACCCCAAGATGACCAGCATCGTGGTGCTGGCCCTGCCCC
>NZ_JAOXMC010000541.1:0-237 GCF_026343815.1 Pseudomonas sp. BJa3
CGCGGTCCACGCGCAGCGGGGCGGGGTTGGTTGGCGGGCGGGGGGCGGGGGGGGGCGGGGGGGGCGGGGGCTCGGGTTGCGCGGGGGGGGGGGGGGGGGGGGGGGGGGGGGGGGGGGGGGGGGGGGGGGTGGGGGTGGGGGGGGGGGGGCGGGGCGCGGGCCGGCGCGCCCGGCGCGGAAAGCGGGGGGGGCGCCGCGGCGCGGCCCGCCCCCGCGCCCGAGCGGGGGGGCGCGCGC
>NZ_JAOXMC010000542.1:0-237 GCF_026343815.1 Pseudomonas sp. BJa3
GGTCACCGGCCAGTGCCTGGAGCTGCGCCGAGCCCAGGTGGGAGGTCATCACGATCACGGGGTTGCGGAAGTCCACGGTGCGGCCGTGGCTGGCGGTCAGGCGGCCATCTTCCAGCACCTGCAGCAGCACGTTGAACACCTCAGGGTGGGCTTTCTCCACCTCGTCGCGCCGCACCACCGAGTCCGGCTTGCGACGCACGGCCTCGGTCAGGTAACCGCCCTCGTCATAGCCCACCT
>NZ_JAOXMC010000543.1:0-237 GCF_026343815.1 Pseudomonas sp. BJa3
AGATGGAAGCAAATTTGGCAATGAGTATTCATAGTCTTTCTGTCTTAACGGGTCGTGTGCCTATGGCTTTAAAGGATCTTTTACAAAAAAATGTTAGACAAGCAAAAATTCCGCAGCCAAAATGGCCAATACCAGCAGGAATTCCAGCTGATATTTTGTTAACACGTCCCGATTTACGGCGAGCAGAGCGTCAATCCGCGCAAGCGACAGCACGGATTGGTCAACGTGAGGCAGATC
>NZ_JAOXMC010000544.1:0-237 GCF_026343815.1 Pseudomonas sp. BJa3
GGGTCCGCCCGGTGATCGGGCGTGCTTCCACCAGGGTGGCGAAATCGCCGAAGCGACGCAGCACCCGGAACTCGGTCAGCGCGTCCTTGCCCTCGACGTTCACCTCTACCATTCGCTCGCCCGAACGCAGGTTGTTCTTCAGCAGCGGCGCGCGCACGTTCTTCTTGCCAGCCGGCCAGTGGCCACGGACCAGGGCGTGATAGCGCTTGTCGACGATCTTCTCGCCCCGCAGGGCCT
>NZ_JAOXMC010000545.1:0-236 GCF_026343815.1 Pseudomonas sp. BJa3
CCGGGCAGTACAAGACCCTCAGCCTGAAAGGCCCGGATCGCCTCGTCGTCGACCTGCCGGCGTCGAAGGCGCGTGCGGGTCTGCGCCTCCCGGCGCCTGCCGGCATCGTGCGCGCGGTGCGGACCGGCCAGCCCGATCCGAACACGCTGCGCATCGTCTTCGACCTCGCTTCGCCCGTGGCCGCGCTCAATCCGCGCATGGAACAGGCCGGGGAGTCCTCGCGCCTGGTGATCGAA
>NZ_JAOXMC010000054.1:0-460 GCF_026343815.1 Pseudomonas sp. BJa3
CCGACACAGTGGTCTTGTCGGCGGTGAGGGTCGCTACGACTTCGCTGATGGTGTCGGTGATCTGCACCGAGGCGTTGCCACCCAGTTCCAGGTTCTCGAAGGTCTTGCCATCGACGGCAGCATCGGTGATGCCGACGGTCAGGGTATCGCCGTCCTTGAAGACGTCATCACCTTGGGCCTTGGCTTTGTACTCGGTTTCGGTCTGACCGGCTGGAATGACGACTTTGTCGCCGTTCGACAGGGTTACGGTCAGGTCGTGGTCGAGCTTCTGGCTGACCTTGATGGTGAAGGCGGGTTGCTGGTCTTCGGTGACATCGCCTTTGCCGACGATGGTGACGGTGACTTTGTCGCCCTGGTTGTCGGTGCCTGGAGTGCCGGTGCCTGGCTCGTCGGTCACGGTCGTGGTGACCGAGTTGTCGCCGAGGGTCAGCTTCTCGAAGTTATCCGCGCCGCTGACGCT
>NZ_JAOXMC010000546.1:0-236 GCF_026343815.1 Pseudomonas sp. BJa3
ACGCGCATCGGGTGATAGCGGATCGCCAGGAATCCAGGCGATCACACCTAGTAAAGGCGCATAAAGCTCCTGCCGCACCTCCAGTGTCACCACCCCCCTCACTCATTTACCGAGCAGGTAGAGTTGGCGCGGCATGATGACGCCTGGCAAGGTAGGCTCGATCGGCTTGGGCGCAGTTACTGGCAAAAAGTGAAGATAACTTTGCTCATCCATGTTCCCCTTGAGTGTGGCAATGT
>NZ_JAOXMC010000547.1:0-236 GCF_026343815.1 Pseudomonas sp. BJa3
GGACAAGATCTCCACCTTCGAGAGCGAGCAGAACCTGCTGGTCAAGCAGGATGCCGAGACTGGCGAGCACTCCAAGGGCATCAAGGCCGCCGGGCCGGGCCAGGTGACCCTGGTCAACGGCGAGCCGAAGACCGTGGAGCTGGCCAGCATCCAGCAGATGATGCCGCCCAAGCCGATCCTCCAGGACTGGGTATGGAACGGCAACGTCGATTTCTCGCTGGACCGCAAGCAGGCCG
>NZ_JAOXMC010000548.1:0-236 GCF_026343815.1 Pseudomonas sp. BJa3
AGGGCTGACCAAAAAGGCGGCCACGCCGTTCCCGGCATGACCGCCTCCGTCGTGGCGCCCCTGCTCGTGGGCAACCATCGAACCGATAGCCGTCAGGGAGCGGCGACCACCGGCGGCTTATCGCTCGCGAATTTCGCGCTGGCGCCGTTGTAAAGCGCGGCCAGTTGCGGCTCGATGCTGCGCTTCGCCTGGGCTTCGCATTCGAGCGATGCAGCGCGAAATTTCAGGTCGCGATT
>NZ_JAOXMC010000549.1:0-236 GCF_026343815.1 Pseudomonas sp. BJa3
TTGGTGACGATGTCCGGTGGAGAAAGGTCGGTAAGTGTTGTCTCGCACGTACCGGGGACCCAGACATTCACCGTCCAGAATGCGAATCATGGCTTCCAGAACGGTGATGTGTTGCTGGCCTGCGGTCAGGATGCGGACGTCGTGTCGCTGGCCAGTGTCCAGGATACGGACGTGGGTACCGTACGCTTCGGTGCCATCTTTCAGATGACCAATGCGGGCGGTACCACCACGATCCG
>NZ_JAOXMC010000550.1:0-236 GCF_026343815.1 Pseudomonas sp. BJa3
GGAGGCGTGCGAAGGTGGGCTCAGAGCGGTCGGAAATCGCTCGTTGAGTGCAATGGCATAAGCCTGCCTGACTGCGAGACTGACAAGTCGAGCAGAGTCGAAAGACGGCCATAGTGATCCGGTGGTCCCGCGTGGAAGGGCCATCGCTCAACGGATAAAAGGTACGCCGGGGATAACAGGCTGATGATTCCCAAGAGTCCATATCGACGGAATCGTTTGGCACCTCGATGTCGGCT
>NZ_JAOXMC010000551.1:0-236 GCF_026343815.1 Pseudomonas sp. BJa3
CTCAGCCCCCGGGACGAGCTCCACCCCGGAAATGTAATGGATGTGCAACAAGAGATGACGTTCACCGAACGGGCTATATATACACTTTTCTCCACCCCAGTCCAATACCGCCGGGGATTGCGGGAGACGGGACGCAAGCCACGCCTCCACCTTGTCGAGGTAGGCCGCGCGCTGTTGAAAATGTGGCACCACGTTGGCGTAGCCCGGCTCGAAGCGGATGAGCTGAGCGTTGTATT
>NZ_JAOXMC010000552.1:0-236 GCF_026343815.1 Pseudomonas sp. BJa3
GCTGGCGTTCGTGCGCAAGGTCTTGCGCCGGTGGGGGATCTGGCTGCTGCTGGGCGCCTGCGCGTGGTTGTCCTGGAACCTGTTCGCCAAGGCCGACCTGGCCGATCTGTGGCGACGCCCTGGGGCTGGTTCGTTGTCCCTGGCCCTGGGTTTCGACATCGTGATCGCCATGCCGCTGTCGTGGCTGCCGCTGATCGCCGACGCTTCACGCTGTGGCCAGCGCGCCCTCCGCGTGT
>NZ_JAOXMC010000553.1:0-236 GCF_026343815.1 Pseudomonas sp. BJa3
ATCGCCAGCGGCTACGCCGGCCTGGACCACGAGTGGTTCTACCTGGACAAGACCATGATGGTGTTCGGTGACGCGAAGAAGGTCATCGATGACATGGTCAAGGCTGTGGAATAGGTCCAATGACCGCATCACGACCGCTTGTACAAGACACCCCCCGGGCAGCCAGTTCCGGGGTTTGTCGCAGTTGCCTGATCCAGATCACCGGCTCGATTTCCGGGCCGAGCCTGCGACCAGGG
>NZ_JAOXMC010000554.1:0-235 GCF_026343815.1 Pseudomonas sp. BJa3
CCGCGCTGGTTGTCGACCTTGCCGGTGGTGGCCAGGGTCAGCTTGCCGGCGCTGCTCAGCTCGGCGTCGCTGTTGTCGAGGCTGGCGGCGCCGATGTCGAGGTCACCCTCGCTGGTCAGCAGCCCCTTGCTGTTGTCGAGCGCCTGGCTCAGGCGCAGGCGTGCGCCCTGCTCGGCGGAAACACGCCCGTCGCGGTTGTCCAGGGTCTGGCCGTCGAGGGTCAGTTGGCCCTTGC
>NZ_JAOXMC010000555.1:0-235 GCF_026343815.1 Pseudomonas sp. BJa3
GGCGTGGTACCCGAAGTTCCGGCTCGTCTCCTCCGCCTGGACGCTGAGGGCCTTGCCGGTGTCGCCGAGCGGGTCGCGGGTGTAGCACCGGCCGGTGGCTGCCGTGGGCTGGCCGTCGAGGAGCCAGCGGTACTGGGAGAGCCCGTCGGTGGGCCAGGAGACGGTGGCGCAGAGCTGGACCGAGGTGACGGGGTCGCCGCTGATGGTGACGATCTCGGTGCCGAATGCGGCCGCC
>NZ_JAOXMC010000055.1:0-440 GCF_026343815.1 Pseudomonas sp. BJa3
GTCTGTAGCTCAGTTGGTTAGAGCGCACCCCTGATAAGGGTGAGGTCGGCAGTTCAAATCTGCCCAGACCTACCAATTACTTGGTGCGGCCTAGAATACGGGGCCATAGCTCAGCTGGGAGAGCGCCTGCCTTGCACGCAGGAGGTCAGCGGTTCGATCCCGCTTGGCTCCACCACTCTTTCAGGTTTCGCAGCACTGCTCAGAACTTAGAAATGAACATTCGGTGATGAATGTTGATTTCTGACTTTTGTCAGATCGTTCTTTAAAAATTCGGATATGTGATAGAAATAGACTGAATGCCAGTTTCACTGCTGGTTATTCAGGCTAAGGTAAAATTTGTGAGTTCTGCTCGAAAGAGCGACGTGCGAATTTTCGGCGAATGTCGTCTTCACAGTATAACCAGATTGCTTGGGGTTATATGGTCAAGTGAAGAAGCGCAT
>NZ_JAOXMC010000556.1:0-235 GCF_026343815.1 Pseudomonas sp. BJa3
TAGAAGAATGATGAAAAATTAAAACAAAATCTTTCATACACTCTCGTCATCAAGCATTTAAAACCTGACCATATGCATCCAATACACTTTCTTTCATCATTTCCGATAATGTCGGATGTGGAAAGACAGTATGCATCAATTCTTGCTCAGTTGTTTCAAGATTCATGGCAATGACAAAACCTTGAATCAGTTCTGTTACCTCTGCTCCTACCATATGTGCACCAAGAAGCTGTCC
>NZ_JAOXMC010000557.1:0-235 GCF_026343815.1 Pseudomonas sp. BJa3
TGGTGATGAGGTGGTTGAGGCCGCCGAGTTTCATGAAGACCAGGCAGTTCGCCGTCAACGCGAAGATATGGTAGAGCGGCAACGCGGTGATGATCACTTCATTGCCGTAGTCCAGCCCGGTGCCGACCCACACGCCGGCTTGCTGCATGTTCGCGACGAGGTTGCGGTGCGTCAGCATGGCGCCCTTGGCGACGCCCGTGGTGCCACCGGTGTATTGCAGGAACGCGATGTCGCC
>NZ_JAOXMC010000558.1:0-235 GCF_026343815.1 Pseudomonas sp. BJa3
CTACTATGGTGGTGGTGGTGCTGGTGGAGGCCGAGCTGTGTATGTTAAAATCAAAGCTTCACAGCTAAGATCGGCAAAAGCTATTGAAATTGGTCGAGGAGGCCGCGGTGCATCTTCGGGAGGGGGTTCCTACGCTGGTGGTTATACACGCATTGCAGGAATTATTATAGCATATGGGGGTGCAGGAGGAGGTGATGGTGCCAGTGGCCGCGGCGGCGTACCAAATTTCAATGGT
>NZ_JAOXMC010000559.1:0-234 GCF_026343815.1 Pseudomonas sp. BJa3
AGTCAAAGTCAAAGTCAAATGCGATTGGCGTGGGTTTTTACAGTTGTAAGCGCATTCATTTGCTATAATGACGCATATTCACCCTTTCGCCACCCGGCGAGTCACTTTTTGTCAAACGCCCGGAGCGCCGGCCGGACAAAAGTAACCAAAAAACGCTGCGCTCCATTCATCCGGCCCTCCGC
This sequence comes from Pseudomonas sp. BJa3, assembly GCF_026343815.1. Lineage (NCBI taxonomy): Bacteria > Pseudomonadati > Pseudomonadota > Gammaproteobacteria > Pseudomonadales > Pseudomonadaceae > Pseudomonas > Pseudomonas sp. BJa3. The sequence continues at coordinate 183 of NZ_JAOXMC010000559.1, forward strand.
TTCGCTCCGGGTCCCCTCACTCCGGCCTTGCTCCCGGGAGGACCGCGCTGAA
>NZ_JAOXMC010000560.1:0-234 GCF_026343815.1 Pseudomonas sp. BJa3
GCGCCATAATGCTCATTGATCACGGTCTGGCCATCGCTGTCGACGTCCAGATAGTCCAGCGCCACGTCGATCGCCGGCAACTGCCGCGCCTGGCCCAGCAGCCAGGCGTAGACCTTGGCCTGGGCCCAGTGCAGTTGGCGGTGAGTGTCGGGCTGGCGGGCAAGGTCGCCGCGGTGGGGCTTGGTCTCTTCCAACCGGTTGCGTGCCGGGGCATAGCCATCGGCCCGCCCGCGA
>NZ_JAOXMC010000561.1:0-234 GCF_026343815.1 Pseudomonas sp. BJa3
GACAGGTTACTCACAAAAATCGATGCCGTAGTCGCTGCCCGCCAGCAGGTCAAACAGGCTGAACAGGCTCGACAGACTCACGTCGAAGCGCTTCGCTCGCTTTCCGATCGGCAACGCGAAGTCGAAAGCAGCACGCTACACCCGGCCCGTGAACAATTGCGCCAGGCGCTGCAGGCGATTACCGCACACCGTGCAGAAAAGCCCGGCCTATTGGCCAGCCTGCTGAGTGTCTGG
>NZ_JAOXMC010000562.1:0-234 GCF_026343815.1 Pseudomonas sp. BJa3
TACCGCGTACGACACCTGGTACGCAATGGTGGACCGCGAAGACGACATCCGCGCCGGGTCGAAGTCGACGGCGATCCTGTTCGGCGACCTCGACCTCGTCATCCAGGGCGTTCTCTACACACTGGTGCTGGTGGCGCTGGGACTGGTGGGGCGGCAGGCCGGGCTGGGCATGTACTACGGGGCCGCACTGGGTCTGTCGGCGCTGCTGATCGTCTGGCAGTTCAGGCTCGCCTG
>NZ_JAOXMC010000563.1:0-234 GCF_026343815.1 Pseudomonas sp. BJa3
CGGATGCCGCCGGCATTGGTCGCGATGTTGCCGCCGATGGCGCAGGAGCCGCGTGCGGCGAAATCCACGGGATAGACCAGCCCGTGCTCGCGCGCCGCGTTGTGCACGGCTTCCAGCGGCATGCCGGCCTGCACGGTCAGCGTGCGGTCCACCGCATCGAACTCGAGCACCTGGTTCATGCGCTCCAGGCTCAGCACCAGTTCGCCGTTCGCCGCGACGGCGCCGCCGGACAGG
>NZ_JAOXMC010000564.1:0-234 GCF_026343815.1 Pseudomonas sp. BJa3
GTTCAAGCTGACCCACCGCGACATGGGCCCGCGCGTCCGCTACCTCGGCCCCGAAGTGCCGAAGGAAGAGCTGATCTGGCAGGACCCCCTGCCCCATGCCGACTACGCGACCATCGACGCGGCCGACATCGACGCGTTGAAGGGCAAGATCGCCGCGGCCGGTCTGTCCGTGGCGGAGCTCGTGTCCACCGCCTGGGCGTCGGCGTCCACGTTCCGCGGCGGCGACAAGCGCGG
>NZ_JAOXMC010000056.1:0-440 GCF_026343815.1 Pseudomonas sp. BJa3
ACCCTGTCGAGCCGCTCCGGCGCCGTGCAGGCGACCGTGACCGGCGCGCTGCGCAACAGCGACGGCGGCGCGCTGGTCGCCCAGCAGCGCCTGGACGTCAAGGCCGCCAGCCTGGACAACAGCGCCAAGGGCATCCTCTCCAGCGGCAGCGGCCAGCAGCTGACCATCACGGCGGCACTGGACAACCATGACGGCGGCCTGATCGATGCCGGGGAAAAACTGGTCATCACCAGCGGCTCCTTCGACAACCACGGCGGCCGCGTGGCCACCCGCCAGGACCTGGGCCTGACCGCCGCGAGCCTGAACAACAACGACGGCAGCCTCGCCGCCCAGGGCACCCTGACCCTCGACCTGCTCGGCGAGCTGCTCAACCGCCAGGGCAAGCTGTTCGCCGGCAAGGACCTGCTGCTCCAGCGCGCCGGCCTGGTGGACAACCAGGC
>NZ_JAOXMC010000565.1:0-234 GCF_026343815.1 Pseudomonas sp. BJa3
GCGCCATCAGGCTGTCGCCACCGGAGGCCAGCAGGCGCAGCCAGGCGTACTGCAGGGCGTTGGTGTCCTGGAACTCGTCCACCAGAAGGTGGCGGTAGCGGCGCTGGTAATGCTTGAGCAGGTCCGGGTGGTCGCGCCACAGGTCGAGGGAGCGCAGCAGCAGCTCGGAGAAGTCGATGACCCCGGCGCGGGCGCAAGCCTGTTCATAGGCGACATAGATGTCGCGCAGGGTGG
>NZ_JAOXMC010000566.1:0-234 GCF_026343815.1 Pseudomonas sp. BJa3
ACGATCAAGAGCTTCGCTTGCGCTAACACCATCAATTAACAATCCGGCACCGGGCATGAGACACACCCTATACGTCCACTATCGTGATTGAAGAGTGCTGTGTTTTTAATAAACAGTCGCAGCGGACTGGTATCTTCGACCGGCGTGGGCTTACGCAGCAATTTCTTCACCCTCAAAGCCGCACCTTCTCCCGAAGTTACGGTGCCATTTTGCCTAGTTCATTCAACCGAGTTC
>NZ_JAOXMC010000567.1:0-234 GCF_026343815.1 Pseudomonas sp. BJa3
CCTGCGCCAGCCAGGCGGCGCGCAGCAGCCATTGGCACTGGTTGCAATAATTTATGAAAATTTGTGGCTTGATGTCTGCCATGTCGTGGATCTACGTAGGAAGGGCCGCTTATACTAGAGGTCTTTACCCTCTGGTTTGAGACTCACGATGCGCCGCCTGCTTTTCTGCATACAGCTGATGCTCTCTTCCATCACCTTGCATGCCGCCGAAACGTCGCGACCGAAAATCGGCCT
>NZ_JAOXMC010000568.1:0-233 GCF_026343815.1 Pseudomonas sp. BJa3
CGGCACGTCGACGATGCGGTCGTACATCGGGCGCTGCAGATGCGTCCAGGCCGCGCCCGCGTGCAGCAGGTCGAACCAGCGCTCGGCGGTCGCAGGATCGATGACATCCGGCCAGTAGCGGATGCCGCCCTGCGCATCATCCACCAGGTGGTGCATCGCCGGGGCGAACAGATCGTCGGTGTGGGCGGTCAGCGCACGCATGGCGGGTCAGTGGAAATCGCGGGAGCCGGGCT
>NZ_JAOXMC010000569.1:0-233 GCF_026343815.1 Pseudomonas sp. BJa3
ACACTAGTGATCTGCGGCATGGGCGGCCGTTAACAGAGCGGCACAAGGCTATCGCCGTTCCGGGCTCATCGTTCCCGATCCGCTGCCGATACACTTTTCGGCGATACGCATCGCCGTGCGCCACGTCCCCACTTCTTCCAATACAGGTCGTGTTGATGCTGCAGTATGGGCAAAAAAGCTTGCTGATCGTCGACGACTGTACCGACTTCCGCACCTCGACCCGCTCGATGCTT
>NZ_JAOXMC010000570.1:0-233 GCF_026343815.1 Pseudomonas sp. BJa3
GGACAGAAGCTGGTCACCCTGAAGGGCGATGCCGCGCAAGCCGCGCTGGTCCAGGCCGAGGCCACCTACGCCGAAGCCGAACGCCTGTACCGCCGGCAGAAGGAACTCGCCGACCAGCAACTGATCGCGCGCTCGCAGCTGGACACCCAACTGGCGTTGCGCGATGCTGCCGCCGCGCGCGTGCGTCAGGCACGTGCGGACATCGGCGATCGCAGCGTGCGGGCGCCGTTCGC
>NZ_JAOXMC010000571.1:0-233 GCF_026343815.1 Pseudomonas sp. BJa3
GAGGTCAGGCGACGCGCCGGACAATCCGAGCTTGCGCCTGCGCCGATGAGCCAATCGTGGCGCGACCTGTACCTCGCCGCGATCATCCATCAGGTGCTGGTGAGGAAAAACAAGCCGCGTAGCGCGATGGTGCCTGCCCGCTGGATCAGGCACCTCGCGTCGGCCGCAGGTAATACGCCGCCGTGGGCTGTCTCGCCTGACCAGGTTCAGCAAGCATATAACGCAGCCCTTCT
>NZ_JAOXMC010000572.1:0-233 GCF_026343815.1 Pseudomonas sp. BJa3
GCCCAGCGTGCTCGGCGCACTGGGCCTCGAAAACGGGCCGGGCCTGATGGACGCGCTCGCCGATCCGACGCTGCCGCTCGGCGACTGCCTGATCCAGACCGACATCGCGGGGCTGAAGGTGATGCCCGCGGGAACGCAGCATCTGAACGACACCGAACTGCTCGCCTCGGCGCGGACCGAGACCTTGCTCGCGCAGCTCGAGGCCGGCGCGCCGGGCCGCATCATCATCCTCG
>NZ_JAOXMC010000573.1:0-233 GCF_026343815.1 Pseudomonas sp. BJa3
CGACGGCCTTGATCCCGAGTTCTATCCCGCCGAGGTCGTCATCGCCCCCGAGCGGATGCACGACAAGAATCCCGACATCGAGGCCTTCCTGGACGCCACGGGCGCCAGCATCAGCTGGGCCGGCGATCAGGCCTACTACGCACCCGGTCCGGACCACATCCGTTTGCCGGAAATGCCGCTCTATCGCGACGTCGAACAGGCCTACGCAACGGCCATGCACGAGCTGGTTCACT
>NZ_JAOXMC010000574.1:0-233 GCF_026343815.1 Pseudomonas sp. BJa3
CCATTCCAGATGCAAATTACGTTTCTGTGACAAGTGACATTGAGTTCTATGACGCGCTAATCACAAAACTGGCCGTTCAAGATGCTCAGAATGTTCTGATTCTTATTCGTGATTCCGGTTATCTCGTGAACGTCACTCATGACGATGATGCAAAAAAACTGACCGAACAGGAAAAATTTACTACTTCGCCGCTGCGCGAAGCCGGTGCGCGCAAATCTATCCAGGATGGGTGG
>NZ_JAOXMC010000057.1:0-421 GCF_026343815.1 Pseudomonas sp. BJa3
TTGAATGGTCAAATACTGTATCGATATACAGTATTGGTGCCGCATGTACTTCCTCCTTGTTCGCCGTCGAGAGCGCGGCGTAGCGATCCCCAACGAAAAGCTCGCGAAGGTCAAACCGCTCAGGGCCGACGTTCACCTACACGAGTGCCATAGCGCAGCTCTTGGGCGCTGCTGCATTGAGGCCTGGGTGTTCAATCCGGCCCCGGGCGAAGACATCATCCCGCGCCTGTTGGATGCCAAGGTGAATGGCATGGGCAGTCTGGGGCTGAACATCACGGGCGTTGAGGATGTAGACGGCGTGCTCTATGCGCAGTCCTGGTGGTGCCGTGTTGAGTAACCTGGCGGGCATTCCGAGGCCGTGGCTCGACGAGCTGTACGACGGCCCCGCCCTTGTCACCGATCCGGACGGGCGCGCCGCGGT
>NZ_JAOXMC010000575.1:0-233 GCF_026343815.1 Pseudomonas sp. BJa3
TAGGCGACGACCACATGCTTAGGGTTCGTCGAGGTGGTGGCCAAAAGAGGATCGAAACAAGGCTCGCAGGGCGCCGAATCGAGCATCAGCTTGCGCTGGCGTAGCAGCGGCGAGCGCCTTCTGTGAGGGCGTTGTCCGGTGCGGAAGCATCACGGGCCACGGCGGTGCTTGGCATGGCCAGGTATTGTCCGGTATGGCAGGGCTAGGGCTGTTTACAGCGGTCTGCCCTTTCA
>NZ_JAOXMC010000576.1:0-233 GCF_026343815.1 Pseudomonas sp. BJa3
TCGTCGCTGCTCTACCTGGAGCTGGCGGCCAATACCGATGCGGTGAGCTTCTGGTCGCAGCGTATGCTCGGCCTGCCAATGGTGGCCCAGCTGCTGGAGCCCTTGCGGATCGCCGAGGCCACGCCGGTGGCGAGCATCTCGCTGGTCACCCGGCCGGAGGAACTGATGACCCGTGAAGCCCAGCTGCTGGCCGAGGAAATGGTCGCGGCTTTCCTTGCCGAGCCGGCGTGACC
>NZ_JAOXMC010000577.1:0-233 GCF_026343815.1 Pseudomonas sp. BJa3
ACAGCGTGGTCGGCACCTGGATAAAATCGACCCCACGCTGGTAGCTGGCTGCGGCAAAGCCGGCCATGTCACCGATCACGCCGCCACCGAGGGCGACCTCGGTGGTGCGCCGGTCATGACGCGCGGTCAGCAGGGCATAGAAGATGAGTTGGAGTGTTTCGATTTTTTTGTGGGCATAGGCGTAGTGCAACACATCCTGGAGCACTGAGTAGGATATCTTTTTCTTGGTCATT
>NZ_JAOXMC010000578.1:0-233 GCF_026343815.1 Pseudomonas sp. BJa3
GGTGATGACGTGGACGCCCTTGCCCGACAGCGCGTTGAGGTACGCGGGGGCGGTCGCGACGAGGGTCTTGCCCTCACCGGTCTTCATCTCGGCGATGTTGCCGAGGTGGAGCGCGGCGCCGCCCATGAGCTGGACGTCGAAGTGGCGCATGCCCAGGGTGCGGCCGGCGGCTTCGCGCACGGCGGCGAAGGCCTCCGGCAGCAGATCGTCGAGCTTCTCGCCATCGGTGTGGC
>NZ_JAOXMC010000579.1:0-232 GCF_026343815.1 Pseudomonas sp. BJa3
GTCCGCCGACGGCACGCTGACCCTCAAGGGCAGTACACTGGTCAACCGCCAGGGCGCCGTGGTCGGCGCCGGGCAGGGCATGCACCTGACCGTGGACAGCGTCGACAACCGCGGCGGCGAACTGTCCGCGGCCAAGGCGCTCAGCCTCACCGGGCAGCGCCTGGACAACACCGGCGGCCAGGTCCTGGCCGATACCGACCTGGCGCTGACGGTGGCCGAGGTCATCAACCAG
>NZ_JAOXMC010000580.1:0-232 GCF_026343815.1 Pseudomonas sp. BJa3
GGCCTGCTGGTGAGCAACCTGGCCTACCAGGCGATGGGGTCGGACCGGCATCGCCACACCGTGCCCGCCGCGGTGCTGCTCAGCGTGATCTTCCTGGTCGGCGGGCAGACGCTGCTGGAGCGGGTGCTGCAACTGAGCACCACGGTCAGCGTGGTCATCGAATTCGTGGGCGGAGTGATGTTCCTGGCCCTGATCTTGCGCAGGGGACGCCAATGATCGATATCCAACAAGT
>NZ_JAOXMC010000581.1:0-232 GCF_026343815.1 Pseudomonas sp. BJa3
GCAAGCGGGCGTGTTCAGCCTGGGCGGCGGGCACGAAAGCCACCGAGGGCTGCGGGGCCAGGCGCACGCGCCGGGGCCCCTGGTCGGTTGCCAGCCAGAACTCCACGCAGGTGCCTTCGGGCGTGTCATGCCAGTGGCGGGTCAGGACGAAGCCTTGTTGCAATTTCACTGCGGGGGGACCTCGGATCGCTGCTTTGTTTGCACCTGCTGATTGTAACTGTCCTGTCGTCAG
>NZ_JAOXMC010000582.1:0-232 GCF_026343815.1 Pseudomonas sp. BJa3
TGTTACAAAATGCTGCTTTCATAGGAATTTGGTTTGAGATTAAAAAAAATGAGAGGAATATATTGACTACTCACTATAGAGACATACTTTAGTGCTCATAGTCATGTTATTTGAGCGTTTATCCTACGAATTACAGCTATTTTATGAGGTGGAAAGCATGTTTTTTGAGGTATTTCAAGGTGTTCACAATCAATGGTATTGGCGTTTAATCTCAGGAGACAAACAAAAAATC
>NZ_JAOXMC010000583.1:0-232 GCF_026343815.1 Pseudomonas sp. BJa3
GGAAGGACAACGGCACGGTCAGCGTGCGGCCGTCCTCATCGGTCAGCGACCCGAGATACCAGTTGTTGCCGCCGCGCTCCTTGCGGGCGATGGTCACGTAGTCGCCCACTTCACCGTTCAACACGCGCGTGTCGTCCCAGTCCACCGGCACGTCCTTGATGAACTGGAACGGCGCCGGGTTCTTCTCGTAGTTCTCCAGCAGGTCGGCCGCCATCTGCAGCGGGCTGTAGAT
>NZ_JAOXMC010000584.1:0-232 GCF_026343815.1 Pseudomonas sp. BJa3
GTACTTGATCAGTACCGGGCCCAGCATGCTCAGGCCGAACGGCACGATGCGCGGCGCGCCGGCCAGCGCGCATTCGTTGTCGAAGATGTACTTCTGCGTAGTGCTCCAGCCGGTGCCGCCGTACTCCACCGGCCAGTGGCTGGCCAGCCAGCCCTGGCGGTTGAGGATGGCGTGCCACTCGACCATGTCGGCGCGCGCCAGCAGTTTGCCCTGCGCGACCTTGGCTGACAGC
>NZ_JAOXMC010000058.1:0-416 GCF_026343815.1 Pseudomonas sp. BJa3
GTCAGGCCATTGTGGCCGTTGACCGGCAGACCTTGGGCGTTGGTCAGCGTCACGGTGTAGGTGATCTGGCCACCTTCGGACACAGTGCTCTTGTCGGCGGTCAGGGTCGCGACGACTTCATTGATGGTATCGGTGATCTGCACAGTGGCGTTGCCACCGAGCTCCAGGTTTTCGAAGGTCTTGCCGGTGACTGCGGCATCGGTGATGCCGACGGTCAGCGAGCTGCCATCCTTGAACACATCGTCGCCCTGGGCGGCAGCCTTGTACTCGGTCTGGGTTTGACCGGCCGGGATCACCACCTTGTCGCCGTTGCTCAGAGTCACGGTCAGGTCCTGCGCCAGTTTCTGGCTGACCTTGACGGTGAACGACGGCTGCTGGTCTTCAGTGACATTGCCGTTGCCGACGATGGTGACGGT
>NZ_JAOXMC010000585.1:0-232 GCF_026343815.1 Pseudomonas sp. BJa3
TCATTTCTTTAAAAAACAAATCCATCGCACGACACACCCATCTTCGATAAGCTCTAGCAAAAACAGGCTCGTCCAAACGACGATTAATCGTACGCAAAGAGCGAGCAACAGCAGTGCGTTCACGCTCTTGCATAGCAACAAGACGCCGCCGCGGTATCTCAAACTGATAATGCAAAATATGAATCACAATCTGCCGTGCTAATGCCGCATCAAACAAACCATGCGGCGGATC
>NZ_JAOXMC010000586.1:0-232 GCF_026343815.1 Pseudomonas sp. BJa3
GATGATGCGCTACATGGTGAATGGCGGCAGCATCGCCGGCGCCGGGCTGCTGGCGGGGCTGATACTGCCGGCGCTCACCCGTGGGCGCAAACGCAACGATCGCTGGTTCTGACCAGCATGGCAGCTACATTTTCAAGAAAATGCTGAAAATGTTCCCGTGATTGCGATGTTTTTGAGATAAATCTTGCAGGCTAAGGTTGACATACCTACCACTCAGGGACCCTGATGCCAT
>NZ_JAOXMC010000587.1:0-232 GCF_026343815.1 Pseudomonas sp. BJa3
GCCCTAAGTGACCTGCGCCAGGCCATCGAACTGGCGCCGACGCACCAGTCCTGGTACCAGCTGACGGTAGAACCCAACACCTTGTACTGTAACCAGCCACCTGAGCTGCCCGAGGACGACATCTTCTGGGATATCCAGGAAGCCGGCCAGGCGCTGATGGCCTACCACGGTTACCGCCAGTATGTAGTCTCGGCCTACGCCCAAGCCGGTCGTGCCGCGCGGCACAACCTGA
>NZ_JAOXMC010000588.1:0-232 GCF_026343815.1 Pseudomonas sp. BJa3
GGGGTGAAAGTCGGGTTTGTGGGTACCCCGGAGCTAAGCGTAGGGGCCGGATTAATGGAGCGAGCATTTTTTGGTTCCTTTTTGATGCTTCAAAAAGGGACACGCCGTAAGGGCGGAAAGGTGATTATGCGTCACCATCGCAACTGAATGCCCATATAACTTTCAAAACACACACTGTGTAAGTCAAAGTAAAACTCAAAAGCGGTTGGTGTGGGTTTTAACAGTTGTAAGA
>NZ_JAOXMC010000589.1:0-232 GCF_026343815.1 Pseudomonas sp. BJa3
CCCCGACTCCCACCCAGCCTCACCCCCGGCCGTTCCCGCGTGCACGTGCCGGGCGGCAGTAAGACGCGCGCCCTGGAAAAGGACGCCAACCTGCTCGCCGAGCAAGTACCCGAGCTGGAGAGGCAAGACGTCTTCGACAGCCTGTGGGCTCGCGAAAAACTGGGCTCCACCGGTGTTGGCACTGGCATCGCCATTCCCCACTGCCGCCTGACAGGTTGCAGCGCGCCTGTCA
>NZ_JAOXMC010000590.1:0-232 GCF_026343815.1 Pseudomonas sp. BJa3
AATGAGTAGGTGGTGCCATTGGGCCTGTATGATCAGTGGGGGCCGGCCCTTACGCAGGTGTTCCAAGACGTTGGTCGGGAGAGGCTGCGGTATACTGAGCGGGTGGAAGCGCTTGGAAAATGGCCGATCGAGCAGCGCAAATTGGCGTTGGCAGAGCTGGCCTCATCACGGGGCAAGCCCGGTGCCACGACAGCGCGTGCTTGCGGGCCTGATCCGCGATAAAGCGGGATCA
>NZ_JAOXMC010000591.1:0-231 GCF_026343815.1 Pseudomonas sp. BJa3
CAGAAAGGGGCGCACAAGGGGCTTTCTCTGGTTTTAAGCTTTTGCTTGGCCTTTCAGCCATTTTTATTGCAAGCACAAGCGCTTGGCACGCAAGGCCCTGTTGGGCAAGAGAACCAAGGGATTAAAGCGGCTGATGGGGTTGGCTCTGTTTTCCGCCCAACGGTGGGCGTAGCAGGCAATGGTGTGCCGCTGATTGATATTGCGCGTCCCAATGGACACGGTCTTTCTCAT
>NZ_JAOXMC010000592.1:0-231 GCF_026343815.1 Pseudomonas sp. BJa3
GCGATGAGGCGATGGCGCTCGCTGCCGTCGCGCGTGGCGACGCATTCGCCGACTGGTGCGCACGCCTGCCTGGTCCTGCACCGGCCCTGCGCGCGGCGAGCCTACTCAAGCGCTGGCTGGCCGACGGTCTGGTCACCGGCCTGTCCTTCTCTTCCTGATCGTTACCGGAGATCTTTCATGCAAACCCAACCTGCACATGCCCGCGCGCTGGCGTTCCTCAACGACCACGCG
>NZ_JAOXMC010000593.1:0-231 GCF_026343815.1 Pseudomonas sp. BJa3
TAATAGAATAGATGACTCCATAATAAAAAGGACAAAGCATCATCAGAAAAATGACCTATCATTTTCTATTCTGTTCTTATATGGGATAAGAAGAAGGGTATGATGATTATATAATTTTTGTGAATATTGCCTATGCTTATTCCACGGTCTATAAAATCCCTTTGAAGACCAAGTGATAACTCCATTTTTGCTCATCATCATGCTTCCTCGTAATAAAAAATTTCGGAGAGT
>NZ_JAOXMC010000594.1:0-231 GCF_026343815.1 Pseudomonas sp. BJa3
TCAGGAAATCGGGGACGCGTTATCCGGTCCCACGGGATGCGGCGCAGCCGCCACACCGATCGGCTGCGGCCGGCTGACCAGGCTGACCATCACGTAGCTGATGATCATGAGCAGGAACCACGAGCCCAGCTTGGCAATGGATACCAGTTCCCAGCCCTGCGACTGGTTGGGATAGCGCCAGGCGTTGGCGAAGGTGCCGATGTTCTCGGCGAACCAGATGAACAGCGCCAC
>NZ_JAOXMC010000059.1:0-408 GCF_026343815.1 Pseudomonas sp. BJa3
TTTTTTTATGCTTAATTTTTAGAAAGAGTTCTACGTTTCCACCAACCGATGCGCCGAGTTTTAGGAACATCATTAGGTGTTGATGATATAACAACTGAGTAATCAGCTTTCTCTTCAATTTTCGAGGGAGTTTGTTCAACAGATTCTTCACTTACATTTTTTTGCACAGATGTGTCTTCTACTGATGTTGATTTTTTATATGTTCTACGCGTGGATCTTTTAGAATCTGTAGGCGTTTTTTCAGCCTTATCATGAGTAGCTTTATCTGCTTTTTTTGTTTTAGCTTTATGTATCGAGCTAGCTGTAGATTTTTCTTCTAAAGGTTCCAGTGTTTCTACATTTTGATCGTTCTCAAGGGATTGCTGATTTTTCACGGCTTTTGAAGAACGTGTTTTTAGCTTTTTATGT